>NZ_LR217736.1:0-27020 GCF_900698995.1 Candidatus Erwinia haradaeae
CAATTAAATTTTGAAAAATAAGATTTTAGATGGAGAAAAATTTTTTGATAAAGACTTATAAGTTTTACCTAAAAAACAAAATATATATAAATGTATATGAACCATTTATATTTATATAATATTTTATTTAAAAATTTTACTATTTTGAAGTGATATTATTTTTAATAACTAAATCTCATTTTTAAACTCAATATTTATATAAAAATAATCTAACTATTGTTTTATAACATTCAGTAAGTAATGTTTTAAACAAAATAATAAAAATTCATATTATATCGCATAGGTTCATCTATCGCTGATAAACTTATAACTTTTAGTAAACTACTAGTAATATTAAAATTTTTAATAACAATCAGTATGTTTAAAAAAAATATTTAAAATCTATTAAAATTATTTATATTCTTACATTTTGATATTATTCGATATCAAAGATCAATCTAATGTTCACAACCTTCAATTTTTAGTTTTAAACTAGCTGTTGCTTGACGCCAATCTCTTGCGCAAGTAATAGCACTAACAACTGCTATACCTCCTACACCACAGGCTAACACTTCGTCTACCCGATCAAGAGTAATACCACCAATAGCTACAGTTGGTATATGTGGTAGTTTACTTACCATATTTTTTAATTTTGATAATCCTTGAGGGTGCGATGACATCTTCTTAGTAGTAGTGGGAAATATATGCCCAAGAGCTATGTAGGAAGGACCCCAGGTCAACGCACGTAATAACTCTGTCTCATTGTGAGTAGATAGCCCAATACGTAAACCAGAACGACAGATAGCACTAAAATTAGCTTTGTCCATATCTTCTTGGCCTAAATGCACACCATAAGCTTTATAACGGATGGCGAATTCCCAATAGTCATTAATAAATACTCGAGCTTTATATTCCCTACCTAAAAATATTGCACTTTTTATATCTGAAGATAATTGTTCTTGCGGTTTATCTTTTAAGCGTAGCTGAACAGTTGTTACACCAGACTCTAGCATTCTCCTTAACCATAACAAAGAATCAACTACTGGATATAAACCTAACCGATGCGGAACTGATAAAAAATTATTATTAAAATTCATTTTAATTCCTATAATTTTCACCTAGAATATCTCTAATCTACTTTAGATGACTTTTTATTTTAAAAAGTTTTTTTAATATATATAATTAGTAAAATTTAAAATTTTTTAAAAATAAATTTTTAAACTAAGACTTATTCTTTTGTTTTAAATGATATTTTATAAAATAAAACAAAATTACAAGTATTTTATGAAAATAACAGAACGATTGTAAAATAGAAACATAAAAATAATACAATATTAATAACATTATTTATAATTAAATTAATAAAGTGAAATTTTTATATTTTATATTGTATATTAAATAAAACTAATATTATTAACAATAAATCATAATTTTCAATTTATTCTCTATTAAAGAGTAATGATTTAACCTTCAATTTTTTATAAAATCATAATATTTATACCAATTTTAATATTTTATTTAAATATACAGTATCTTTAAATTTTTTATAGATTTTATATCTAAAGAAATGTTTACCTAATTATTATTATCAATTTAGTATTATGTTAATCTATATATCTAAAAATATATATCAATATCCGATAATATTTTACATATAAAAATATATTAATATATACTTAAAATAAGTCAGCGAGATACTGACATATAACATATATATAAAAGATAATCATAGTAAAGTAAATTTTAGTAAAAAACTAAATATTTTTTATAGATATTAATACCTAACTATAAAACTATAATTATAATATATATTATATATAATGTTTTATTTTAACATTAAAATAATTTGCACTATACTATTATAGTATATCTTTTTTAAAAATAAACGTGTAAACTTTCTAAAAAATAATAGATTTATGATAGAAGTAAATTTTCTAAAATTCACACAACCGATCTACAGATATTCTATGAGAAAATTAATATGATCTATTAATTTTTAAATAAAAATATAAAATAAATCTTAATTTTAATATTCATTATTTAACAACTATTAACTATTAGCTAATAGAATAGATAGAAGAATTTATATAATTAATAAATTTATGTAATATAGATACAGTAGTTACAATAAATAAAGTGATCTACTTGTCAAAGATATTAAAAATTATAATTAATACATAAATTTTAAATTAAATAGATAAATAAAAGAAATTTATTAAATGTGATGGTATTCACAGAAATCATAAATAATAATATAAATATTTTATAAAACTTTTATATATTTTTAATTTCTAAAATAAAAACTAAATAATCTTATAAACTGTAAAATTAACTAAAAAAAATATAAAAACATCCATTATTAGCAATAAAAGGATTTTAATTATGAAAATAAAAAAATTAGCAAAATTATTATTTTTAATAATCACCTGTTTTTTCATTATGACACCATTACATACAATTATGGCAAGTGCTAACATGCAGGATGTGATGGTTGGATTTTCACCTGGACAAACAGCAAAAGAAATTATTTTATTAGCTATTTCAGAAGCACATGAGTCAATTGATATTGCTGCTTACTCTTTTACTAGTAAACCTATTGCACTAGCTTTAGTTGATGCACAGAATCGAGGTGTAAATGTACGTTTAGTAGCTGATAAAAAGTCAAACAGCAGTAAATATACTGCTGTAACCTTTCTAATTAATCATCACGTTGCAGTAAAGTTAAATGAAAAATATGCTATTATGCACAATAAATTTATTATTATTGATGGGCATTCAGTTGAAACTGGATCTTTTAACTATACACAGAGCGCAGTAAAACATAATGCAGAAAATGTAATTTACTTACGTAATTGTCCAAAAGTTTCTGAAAAATATATGGTAGAATTTAATCGTTTATGGAAAGAATCTTTTGATATTAAACCAACCTATTAATTTTAAATGTCATTAGAATAAATAGTCTTTATCTGTTATAAATAACTCTTATAAGAATAAATATTCTAGTATAAGATACTATCTATTAGTAAATAAAATAATAACAATAGTATTAAATAAAATTTATAGATTCCTGATAATATCATTACTTCATATAATTATTAAATTAAAGTAAACAATTATTAAAATTAATTTAAAACTAAAAATATAAGATATTATATATATTTTTTATTAAAAAATTTTTATATTATTTTATAATATATAAATATTCCTAATTATTTAAAAAATATATAATCATAAAAAATTAAACAGAAAAATTTTTCATTTATTTTTAAAAAAATATATATAAAATAAAAGTAAAAATTGTTAAATAAATTATATCTATAATACTAATTTTTTCAAAAACTACTATTTTATAAAAAATAAATATAATTAAAGAAATTTATATAATAAAATTTATAAAAAAATTAAACTATTATTTATATAATAAACTATTGATTGAAATTTACTAAATAGTATTTTTTTCTTCTAGAAAACCAAAATTTTATAAATTTTTATAAGTTAATATTAAATTATATTATTATAATGAATTATTTACAAATGATTAAAAATATTAGATTAATATCAGAAATTAAACAATGTTATTAATAATAAAAAATTATACATATTATTATTTTTTATAATATTTATATATAATAAATATTATTTTGCAATAATTATTGCACTATAATTACTGTAATTAAACAATTTTAGTAAATAACTAATAACTAATTTTACTATGTCATTTACTTGATATCAATTATAAGATTGTCATATCTATATGACTAAAGTTAATTAAATTTTTTACTATAAATTTGATTTATGATACCATGTTATTTTTAATTCTTTAATATAATTATTATATAATTAAATTATTATTTAATATATAATTATTTTATAAATTTTAAAGATACATTAGTTTTTATGTTTTTTGATTTAGACTAAATAAATTATATTCGTTTAATATTATAAATAATTTTCTAATAAAAACAGAAGGTTTTAATATTTTACATCAAACACTACTTATTTTACATCAAACACTACTTTCAAGCATTACCAATTACTGATTAAATAAAAAATAAAATTAGTGAATACATCAAATTAATAAAAAAATAATTTCAATTAAATTTTAATTAAAAATAAATTTTTATATATTTATATCTCATAATTTAGAAATTATATTTTCTACCAAAAACAAACAAATATCTAAAATTTAAATATAAAATATTTATTAATTATTTTAAGTTAATATAAACCTATAGTAAGTTACACTTTTTTTAGTAAAGTCGTTATACTTTAATTATTTTAAAATAAAAAAATTAAAACTAATTTAAATCTAAAAAATAATATTTATTCATTAACAATGAAGGTATATATTTATATTTTAAAATAAATAATTATGATTATAATTGGGGCATGAATTTATTTCTAGAGGATTTAGACATTACAAGTGAATAGAAAACATTTGAAATTTTATATATGTAAAAACCCTAATAAATAAGTGATGATCTTAGAAGATTTCACTATCTTGGTTTTGCGAATCGCAAAATACATACTAATAAAATATTATATCTCTATAGTAAAATACTAAGCAAATATTTAAAAACTTTTAGAGATAACATTAAAGAATATTGGATTATTAAAATATTTTAAAGAGGTATATCAAAAGATACACCTCTTTAAATATTAATTAAGAACACTAAAAGCCATTATTATTTATCTAAAAATATTTTTATACAATCTATATCATATCAGCTTGTCTATTTATTTATACAAATTATTAAACAAAATTGTATTATCATATTTTCTAATCTGTAGATTATAATATAAACAATAATTTTGTTAAAATATTTATAAATTATTCCAGTCAAAATCAAAATATAAACAACCTCTTCGCTGCTAATATATTTTGATATGAAAAGTATTATTTATAACCGATATATTAAAAAATAATATAGAAAATGTATTTATTATAATAGGCTTTTATTAAACTAATTGTAATGCTTGATAAAAGCCTGATAATTAATTTCCTTTATGCTCTATTATCTTATGTGTTGTGGCATCTATAGAGATTTTAATTTTTTTGGGCTTTTCTTGCTCTGGGATATCATAAGTAAATTGTAGTTTTAATAATCCATGATCCAGAATAGCTTCTTGAATATTAATTCTATTTTCTAAATTAAATTTAAGAGAGAATTCTTTTTTCTTAAATCCTTGATGGAGCCATGTAACATTTTTTTTATCTTCAGTAGCCCTTGATTTTTCAGGTGTTGGTGTACCTCTAAAGGTTAATTGATTGTTGAGTACTGAAATATCTAATTCATCTGGTGTATAACCAGGCACACTTAATGTCATTTCATAATTTTCTTTGTCTTTTTGAACTAAATTATAAACAGGCATATCTGTTACAGGAGATTCACCTGTAATGCGGCTAAAAAGATTATCCATTTGTGTAAAACGATCAGATAAAAGATGATTACTCCATGCTGGAATAAGAGAGAATGAACGATAAGTCATAATATTCTCCTGTATTATATATAAAATATAGAATTTAAAATGAAATAATTCTTATAGTATTATAATAGGTATTATTAATATCTTTTCAAGGTCTCTATATTTAACAAAAAGATATATTGTATATATTTTTATAACAAGTATTTTAATAAATGTTATTTTGATTTTCCTCAGCAGTATTATAAAACTGTGTATAATCTTGATACTAAAATAATTATAGAAAAAAATTTCTAGCTACTAATAAAATTTTATGTAATTTAAGTAGATAATTTTCACCATTAACTAAAAAATTTTCAATGTATATGCATGTGAGAATAAGCGCAAAATAGTTTATAAATCAACCTCTACAGCTTAGTAATAAGCATTATTATTATATATATCTAAAAAAATCTTTTTTTATATTTATCTATTTAAGAACATCAGTGTAATAAGATTTTATTTTAATATTTGCTATAATAACTAGAGTAAAAAGACATTAGAATAACTGATATCACCTTTTAAAGAACAATTTTTACGATTAGACCGAAAATTTCAATAAAGAGTAAATTTAAAAATTAAATTTAAAAATATCTAAAGAAATATTAATTCATTATATATATTTACATTATGTATACTTATATGAAATGTTTGTTTAATTAATATACACAAAAAAATTTAAATAATTTTGATATCTTACCTATAACCGTTAAGGTTGCGATTATTCATGAATAAGATATGGCAATGTTTTATAGGCTGTATCCTAATATTTTTACAGATACCCCCTGTTAATTCTCAAAATTTTTTAGACAATAAGACAATAGTATTAACTGGCCACACAATGGGAACAAACTGGAAGGTTAGCTTTTCAGGAGTGAACTCGATAAACAAACACACTTTAAAATATGCTATACAAAAAATTCTTGATAAAGATAACGCTCAATTATCTACATGGAAACATGACTCAGTAATCTCAAGATTTAATAAATATCGTGGTATAAATCCGCAACTTGTAACAAAAGAAATAGCAGACATTATCACTCAAGCATTACGTATCGGTTATCAAATGCATGGAGCAATGGATATTACAATTGGCTCACTTGTAAATTTATGGGGTTTTGGGCCTAATGGATTTTTAGTTCATCTTCCAACAGAGTTGCAAATTAATACAGCTCGCACTTTAACAGGTGCACACCATTTACAAGTGATCAATACTTCTAATCAATCTTATTTGTATAAAGATTTATCAGAAATCTCTATAGACCTCTCTAGTATAGGGGAAGGTTTTGCGACTGATCATTTAGCAAAATTTATGGAAGAAGAAGGAATTAAAAACTACCTTGTTTCAGTCGGTGGTGCTGTTCGCGCTCACGGTCAAAAAAGTAAGTATAAAACGTGGAAAGTGGGTATACAAAAACCAACAGATTTAGAAAATTCTGTACAAGATATTATTACGTTAAATGAATGCGCTATCAGCACTGCTGGAACCTATCGTAATTATTATGAAATAAATGGAAAACGATTTTCACATTTAATTAATCCAGTTACTGGATGGCCTACACAAAATACTCTTGTATCAGTTTCTGTTATTGCCAGCACTGCATTAGAAGCGGATTGCTGGGATAGTGGCCTTCTCATATTAGATATAGACCAAGCTAAAGAATTAGCTCAAAAATATAAGAAAGCAGTATACTTAATTTCTCAGAATGGTGATAAATTTACTTCTTGGGCCTCTCCTAAATTTTTTGCTTTTATTCAATCTTCTAAAATTATCTCTTAACTGATGTATTCTAAATGTTCTATTTTTTTAATTAAAAAAACATTTTAATAGTTTTTAGAAAAATTGAACTTAGTCCAACATATCTGCTTTTGAAAGCTGATGGCATTAATAGATATTATAGTATCAAAATTGCTCAGTAGATTGAAATAATTTTACTAATATAAAATTGATAATATAAAATTATAAATAATTACTAAAAGTATAAAATATAATACTTTATTCTTCCATGTTATAATTTTTAAAGTACGTATAACTTATCACTATTTCTTAATAATTTTTATTTATATGTTGCTAAATACATCAGATTTTTTATTTATATAAATGAAATTATCTATATAACTGCTTAATTTACAAATAATAGTATTTAATCTTTTACAGAAACTTTTATTTGATAATCAATTTAAAACTAATACTATATTCTATATTAAAATATAGTATTAGTTTTAAAAGAACCATTTTAAATCAAAATCTAAAAAGGAATACCTATTTATGTCTATTAGTAAATTAGTCTTAATACGTCATGGAGAAAGCCAGTGGAATAAACAAAATCGTTTTACAGGATGGCATGATATTGACTTAACAGAGAAAGGACAAAAAGAAGCAAAAGATGCAGGTAAACTTCTGAAAAAAAAAGGCTTTACTTTTGATTTAGCCTACACTTCACTTTTAAAACGTGCTATACATACTATATGGTTTGTGCTAGATGAAATAGATCAAGCATGGCTGCCAATAGAGAAAACATGGTGTTTGAACGAACGTCATTATGGTGCTCTGCAAGGCATGGATAAAACTAAAATCGCTATAACATATGGTAATATACAGGTTCAAAAATGGCGTCGTAGTCTCACTTCTGTTCCACCTGCTCTTGACCGTATTGACAAACGTTTTCCTGGTCACGACCCGCGTTATTCTTTATTAACGAATGAACAACTTCCTGTTGCTGAAAGTTTAAAAATGACCATGAATCGAGTATTACCTTACTGGAATGAATCAATTTTTCCACAAATAAAGAATGGTAAAAAAATTATTATTTCTGCGCATGGAAACTCTCTTCGTGCATTAATAACATATCTAGACAATATTTGCGAAGAGGAAATTCTAAAACTCAATATACCAACTGCCATTCCATTAGTATATGAGTTTAATGAGGATTTTAATCCTATAAAACACTATTGGCTCAATACCGTTTAATAAAAATAATCTAAGAACATAAGCATTAATTCAATCAAAAATAAGAAAAAATTACAGTTAAAAGTGTTTTTTTTAAAATTCTCATACATGAGAAAAATAATTTCATATAGAATCATTAAGAAAGATTAAAATGAATAGTTTTTAATTTTTCCAAAAAACATTTATTTTTATTGATTCATAATAATTACACCAAAACTATTATAATTTTTCAAAAATTATCACCATATAATATTGTCTTATTATTTTCGTATATTCATATATATAATAAATTTTAAAAATAACATTTACAACCTAATTATGTTTGCTTTGTCTATACATGATAATCATCATCAATAATTTCATTTCTTTAAATTAGTTATTTCTAACATCAGAATGGGATATTAGAGATGATTATATTGTTGACTGAGTATAATCTGATTGGATAATCCTATCAATTCTGACTTCAAAAATATTTTTACTACAACAATATTATTGTATATATAATTCTATTATAAATAAATCTTTCATAAATTTTTTAAAACTAAATTGAATAATCTATAATTTTTATTTCTTTATACACTATATATATTAAATTTTCTAAATATTAATCAAGTTATGTGATATCGATCACATAATTAAAAGTATTGTAAATATAGCTAAAATAAAAAATTTTATAAAAATATATTTTCAATTGTCTAAAAATACTAATTATTTTTAATGTTAAGTAAAAAAATTCTTAGTATTATAAAGGGTATGAAAAAAATTCGTAAAATGTTTTTTATATATAACAGTATTATCACGCTCAAATCTTTTCATTACAATTAATAATTGTAATATTCATTACACTTATATTTATTTTTATGTACGAGTATTGACTCGTGCCGATCTATAGACATAAAAATATATATCTCGTATACAATTAAATGCAAGAATAAAAATATATGCAAATCATAAACATGAAAAAACCTATTAATTTTAACAAGTTTAACTAGTACATATATCACATAAAATACGATGAAAGCTTTAGTGTAATTTTTAATTAGACAATAATTTACTTTATTTTGAAGTATTCATATATAGACAATATACAGAGATATATGATTGTATTATCATACACTATTCTTATTTGATTTATAAAAACAGAATACTTTAAAGATGAAGGTAGAATGTGAAGAACATTATTATACTATTGGATCTTATCTTCGTAAAAATATATACATCTACACTGATTTGCATTAGATAAATTAGTACTTTGCCTGATAATTCGATCGTTCTATCATTTGATATCAGATAATCTTATATAATTTTTACTAAATAATAAATTAACTTCAATATATAGTAAGAAAAATATAGTAAGCAAAAGATTGAAAATAGATATATATTTTCTATTTTTAGATTACGTGATTCTATACAAACCATTACATCGTGTTTTTAAATTTCTCACCTTAGTCAAGATATTTCTGCAGAAAAAAAAAGAAAAACAGAATATTTAATCCTTTCTTATAAAATGCAAAAACCCTGATAGGGTAATTATCTTGGCAGACTTCACTATCAGGGTTTTGCGAATCGTTAGTGTACGTATTCAAAATTATAATATATTAAAATACTTCAATAATCAAGTATTAGATAATATTTTTATTATTATCTTTTTTAAGAGGATAAAGGTAGTATGTAAATACAATTTATAGCATATATATAATATATAAATCTTCTTATAATGCGCACATATTACCATCTGACATACATTATTGGTATATGCTAAAATATTTAATAAGAGAGTAAAAATTTAAGGAATGAGTTTAATCTTATAATATAACAATAGATCTATAACCTATAGATATACTATCTATAGCATGGACTGTATTATATATCTCTCATAGTGTTTAAACAATAATCCATTAGTAAACCTTATAATATACTTCTTGCATAAAAATCAACTATCAGAGTTTTTCTTTTAATATATATAGCAATAGTCTATTGACTACTTCATAAAAATAATTATATATCTCATATAATATAATAAATCGTTCTATTTTAAAATCTAAAGATTATCTGTCTTTATAGATAAGCATTACTAGATATCCACATAATATTCTATCATCTTAAAAATATAAAAAAGCTTGAAGTATTGATTTTACCTAGTATTAATATATAGTTTTAGTATGGGAAGTAATTTAAAATTGCACTTCTGTACTCGATAGAAATTCCAAGCATTATTAATCTGCAGCATTATAGTACTGCGCAGTATTGACAGGTATCACCTTCTTGGTAAGTTCATTTATATCTTCAGCATCACTTTTAGAAGTAGAGACACATTGAATAGTAAGACCTAATTTATTAAAAAGAGAGATATCACGATCTTCTTCCGGGTTAGGTGTTGTAAGCAACTTACAACCATAAAAAATAGAATTAGTGCCAGCCATAAAACATAGCGCCTGTGTCTGATCATTCATTTTTTCTCGCCCAGCAGATAGACGAACATAAGATCGTGGCATCATTATACGTGCTACTGCAATAGTTCGGATAAAATCAAATGGTTCTACTTCTTCAATATTAGAGAGAGGCGTTCCATGTACCTTTACCAACATATTAATTGGAACACTTTCTGGTGGTTCCGGCAAATTAGCTAATTGAACTAGTAATCCTGCACGGTCATCAATAGTTTCACCTAAACCAATAATTCCCCCAGAGCACACTTTTATACCTGCTTGACGAATTGCACTAAGTGTATCTAGCCTATCTTGGTAACTTCTAGTAGTTACAATGCTAGAATAAAATTCTGGAGAGGTATCCAGGTTATGGTTATAAAAATCTAATCCAGCTTCTGCTAAACGATTTGCCTGTCGATCATTCAGCATTCCTAATGTCATGCATGTTTCCAGTCCTAGTGCTTTTACACCTCTGATCATTTTCTCAAGAACAGGAAGATCACGATCATATGGATTTTTCCAAGCTGCCCCCATGCAAAAACGTGTTGAACCGGAATCACGTGCCTTTCTGGCAGCATCAAGCACTTTGTCTACCTGTATCAGTTGTTCGCTATCTATATTGGTGCTATGTCGAGCACTTTGCGGACAATACTTGCAATCCTCTGGACAGGCTCCTGTTTTAATGGATAGGAGTGTGCTAACTTGAATCTCACCAGGTTTAAAATATTTTCGATGTACTTCCTGGGCATTGAAGAGTAAATCAAGAAAAGGTTTATCAAATAGCGCTCTAGATTTCTTTAAAGTCCAGGGTTGAAAAGTTGGCATAATAGTTACCCAGGTAATATGTAAGAGAATAGATAGTTGTAAGTATAGAGTTTGTCACTACACTGTCTACAATGTATTTCAATTTTATTTGATAGGATCCTTCAATGCATACTAATTACCTATATTCGATAGGACATATTCATGCAGCCTGATGACCTCGATTTTGATAAGCGACATATTTGGCATCCTTACACATCTATGACTCATCCATTACCTACTTATCTAGTTGTTTCTGCTGATGGTTATGAATTAACCCTTAAAGATGGTCGTCGATTAGTAGATGGTATGTCCTCGTGGTGGGGGGCAATTCATGGGTATAATCATCCAGTGATTAATCAAGCGATGAAGAATCAAATAAGTCGAATGTCACATGTTATGTTTGGTGGCATTACACATCCACCTGCGGTAGAATTATGTCGTCGATTAGTAACATTAATGCCCTCTGGATTAGAGTGTGTTTTTTTAGCTGATTCTGGATCAGTAGCTATAGAGGTAGCTATTAAAATGGCACTGCAGTATTGGCAGGCAAGCGGTTATCCACGTCATGAATTTCTTGCTTTACGTCATGGTTATCACGGCGACACCTGCGGCGCAATGGCAGTCTGTGACCCTGAAAATTCTATGCATAGCATATATCACAGGTACCTTCCATCTAATCGCTTTATTGAGGCACCAAAACGTAGTTTTAGAGAATCATGGGAGCCAGGCGATGAGGCATCTTTCTCTGCACTATTTTCTAATCATCATCAGACGATAGCAGCAGTTATTATGGAACCAATTGTCCAAGGAGCTGGCGGAATGCGCTTTTATCATCCTGAATATCTTCGCGTAGCCCGAGCTTTATGTGATCGATATGGTATCTTATTAATTGCAGATGAAATAGCAACTGGTTTTGGGCGCACTGGAAAATGGCTGGCATGTCATCATGCTGATATCACGCCAGACATTTTGTGTCTCGGTAAGGCCTTAACAGGAGGAATGATGACTCTTTCTGCGACACTTACCATCCGTCGCATAGCAGACACTATTAGTGATAGTGCAGTAGGTTGTTTTATGCACGGTCCAACTTTTATGGCAAATCCACTAGCATGTGCTGCTGCCAATGCTAGTTTATCATTGCTTGAGGATGAAAGTTGGCGTCAAAGAGTCGAAACAATTGCCTCCCAGCTGAATAAAGAGTTATCACCTTTAATTAACCATCCAAGGGTTTCTGATGTTCGGGTGCTTGGCGCTATTGGAGTAGTAGAAATTATGCAAACAGTCAATATAGCACAACTACAACATTGGTTTGTAGAGCACGGTGTATGGATCCGACCTTTTGGTAATCTTATTTATTTAATACCGCCATATATTATTTCTGCAAAAGCTCTTACAATACTTATTGATGCTATTTCTACGTCATTAGATCAACCAGAAAACTTTTCCTACTCTTAACTATATTAACTCAATAGATCATTTTGTATGAATTCTTGAACGTTAGTTCATTATAATTAATATAGAAGATATCATAAATATACCCGTTAATGGTAGAACATATACATGTCTCGCATTCTTCACTTTTTGTTAGGATTGATCATCATTCTCTTACTGGCCTTGCTAGCAAGCTATAATTATAAAGAGATACGTATTCGGTACGTTATACAGTTACTAGTAATGGAGATAATTTTTGGATGGTTTTTTCTTCACGCAACATCAGGTTTAAGTTTTATTACAGGATTTTCAGTTTTTTTTGAAAAATTACTGAAATATGCAGCACATGGAACTAATTTTGTCTTTGGAAATATGAGCGATAAGGGATTGGCATTTTTTTGGCTTGATGTGTTATGTCCGATCGTATTTATTTCCGCACTTATTGGTATTCTTCAATATTTTCGTATATTGCCAGTCCTTATTTGTTTAATTGGTACTGTATTATCAAAAATTAATGGTATGGGTAAACTAGAATCCTTTAATGCAATTAGTTCACTGATGCTTGGTCAGTCAGAAAATTTTATTATGTATAAGAATATTCTTGGTCAAATTTCAGAACGTCGAATATATACAATGGCGACAACTTCTATGTCGACTGTATCTATCTCTATTGTTGGAGCATACATGACTCTCTTGCAGCCTAAGTATGTTGTAACAGCATTAGTGCTTAACATGTTCAGTACTTTTATAATTTTATTATTAATTAATCCTTACCGTGTTAATAATACAGAAGACCTCAATTTAGATAATAGTCATATAAGACTAAGTTTTTTTGAGATGCTCAGTGAGTACATTTTAGCTGGATTCAAAGTTATAGTGATTGTCGCAGCAATGCTAATTGGTTTTATCGCGTTAATATCTGGTGTGAATGCTTTATGTGAGTTTCTATTGGGAATTAGTTTTCAAGGTATTCTGGGCTATGTGTTTTTCCCACTTGCTTGGATTATTGGTGTCCCAAGTAATGAGGCGCTATGTGTAGGAAGTATTATGGCGACCAAACTAGTTTCTAATGAATTTATAGCGATGATTGATTTACAAAAAATTGTTAGAACATTATCTGCTCATACAGAAGGGATCTTGTCAGTTTTTTTAGTATCATTTGCTAATTTTTCATCTATTGGTATTATTACGGGTTCTATTAAAAGTTTAAATGAAAAACAAGGTAATATAGTGTCTTGTTTTGGTTGGAAGTTACTGTATACTGCTACTTTAGTTAGTCTCTTATCAGCTACTATTACAGGATTAGTTCTATAATATATAATATAGGATATTTTTCATGTATAGTTATTTTTATCCATAAAGATATTTTCGTAATTCTATATCTATATTCAGCAATATTACTGAATATGTTATTCCAAATCGCCAAATGCTTCAGGAATCTTATTACAAATATCTACTTATTAATATCATAGTAACTATGATACTAAATAAAAATACTCAATGATCAGATTAGTTCTTCTTATAATACATATTATTCGGCTATTTTAGTCATTATACGGAAAATCTTAAATTATTTTTCTATCAACAAGACAGACCTTTGATGAATATACTTCGCTTATGCGGTTTGTACTATAATAATTTTATTATTATAGTAGCATGATAGATAGTGAATAGTGTGACACCTTATGGTAGATATAAGCGATGCAGACTCTCTTTAGGACATTATGCAGGTCTATATAAGATAATTTTTTCTTTAAAAAAGTTAAGATCATATATAATAGTCCAAGTGACTATACTAAATACTATTTATATAGTGTAATGTTATATTATTAATATAAAGATTTTTTAAAAAATTTTAAATAATTCAGTCTTCTAAGAATAATTTACCTCAGTTTATTAATTATCACCCCCCCGATCTCTAAAAGATCAGATCTAAGAGTATCTTATTCTGATATATCATGAAAGGTTGTGGATTTTTAGAGTATTCATTCTTTAGCAATATCCGTGGACTTTTGATAATCAGTTTCTTTCTTATATAGAATATTTTTATATATTTTATAAATTTTTAAAATTACCAGGCATAAAACTACCTTTATGCATGGATATTATCTATGTCATATACAATATTGCAACATATAACTATATTATTTGCTGTTGATCTACTCGAATAGTTCATCTTTTAAGAGTTAATTTTATGAATACGTCTTTTAAATATACCTTATATTTGAATTATTAGCATATGAAAAGAATTAGAAAATTAACATAATTTACAGTACTTTTAGTATCATTTTCGTCAAACGTAAAAGATGATCTATTCATCTATTATAATAGGTTTTATATTATTCTTTATTATACATATCCAATAACGTAATGCCTTCTCTGATTAAAAATCTTTTTTCTATAATCCATTATGAAAAATCAATAATTTGATTATGTAAATATTAGGTCTTTGATTTATTTTTACGATTATCGGAGCAATCGAATAAGTTTAGATGCAAAATATAATATTATTAAGAATTTTATTATTAATAGTAACTTACTAAAAATCTTTTTAAGATTACTATATAGATGTAAAAGTCTTATTTGCCTATCAAAACATAAAAATTTAATAAAAACTTAAATATAAATTTTCATTAATGTTTATTATTCAAAGCACTTAGTAAGCTTGTTTATCTGTATCCTGCAATAATTTTTACCTAATCATAAAGATTATACGCCTAATTTGAGGGGGTAGTATTCTTAGTTAACTATCGTTTAAACATGAAAAGTATAAACAGTACATTAGGAGATTAAGATTTCAAGAGAATAAAAGAATTTAAAAGTCATAATAAATATTATTAGCGAGATAGATCATAAAGAAAATAGAAGCAGATATATTCACTATAGATAAGGTTATTATCCGGGATAATCTTTCTAAATCAAGGTTGTATTTGTATGATACTTCATTACCACCACTCATGAAAATGATGTACAGGTCCGATACCTTTTCCTACAGATAAATTTTTTCCATATATGAGCGCTTTTTGGATCCATTCTTTAGAAAATTTTAAGGTTTTCGACCAGTCTTTATAAAATGGCTGCTTAGCTGCTAAGGCAGCTGATAAAGTACATCCTGTACCATGAGTATGTAGAGTGTTTATTCTTGGAGTCCTAAAGCACCATTCTTGATTTGCAGTGATGAGCCAGTCAGGACTTGATAACCCCATAAGATGACCTCCTTTAATTACTATCGCTTCACAACCAAGTTCGAGTAGTTTTCGGCCCTGTTGACGCATTTGAGTTTCATTTTTAGCTATATTACAGCCAAGTAGTGTTGCTGCCTCTAGCAAGTTTGGGGTTATTATTGATACTAATGGTAATAGTATCTCTCGTAGTGTAATTATAGCATCTTTATCTAACAATATGTCACCACTTTTAGCTATCATAACTGTATCTAGGACTACCCAAGGAATAGGATATTCTATTAATTTCTTAGCTATTACGCCAATAATCTTAGCTTGATTCAGCATACCAATTTTTACGCTATGGATGTATAAATCGCTTAGAACTGAGTCTAATTGGGCTGATACGCATTGATCACTTACCGGATAAATTGATTGTACGCCCTGAGTATTTTGTGCCAGAATAGCAGTAATTACTGTTGCACCATAGACACCTAATGCTGAGAAAGTTTTTAAATCTGCTTGAATACCAGCTCCTCCGCTAGGGTCAGTACCAGCAATGCTCAAAACATTATACGTTTTATTACTCATGACTTATCTAAGCTCTTACATGAATGAGTCGCTACATTGTAAATTATTATCAGTATAATTTTTAT
The DNA here is from genome assembly GCF_900698995.1 of Candidatus Erwinia haradaeae. GTDB lineage: Bacteria > Pseudomonadota > Gammaproteobacteria > Enterobacterales > Enterobacteriaceae > Erwinia_E > Erwinia_E haradaeae_C. The sequence goes on from NZ_LR217736.1 coordinate 16,874, forward strand.
AACGACTAGGCAATATATATAAAAGATTTTAATAATATTAATTATAGACTAGCGTTAACTATTTTTTATATATAACGATTTTAGTATCGGTGATTACCATATAAATACTATGATTTTCGATAATAAATGCCTGATATGACTATCAGGATTACTGGAATTGTTATAACTGAATATATGGTAAGATTGTGCCAATCCTAAGTTAGGATGTTATATTATTTTATTTTTAAATACTTAAAATAATTATAGCTCAATCATTTACTTATTGAAGTAAGTTTTAAAAGTAAACTTCTAGAATATAAACAATGTGCTAAGTATCACTAGTAGATTGTAATATTATATAAAAATAGCACTATTTTATATTAGATAATGTTTGTAAGGGGTTTTTAGTATAGCCATCATGAAGTGCTTAATTAAAAATTAATGTAATAGTTACATATATCATTTTCTCTATAAGAAAATAACAAATCATAAGTCTATGAAATTAGAGTATATTATATTTTATCTTTCACTATCCATCATGGTATATAAATACTAATAAAACTTATAATATGCCATAGTATCTGCTTAATATTATTTTCTAACTTTACGAAAATCTATCTTTACTCATGTTTCTTTCAAAAATAAAATATTGATTAAGAACTTATTATGTATACGGTCAATAACAGTAAAATATAGCTTATTATTTTAGTCAGTATATTTTTATATATCTACATCTACTTATAGCTATGTTGATAATAGTCAATTATTTAAAAGAGAATAAGGAGACTTTTATTATTTTATTTTTAACTATTGGTTATTATATATTTTGTTTTATCGATAAACATGAAATTGAATGACCAAGATAGGGGTCCCAGTCCTTCCATACAGGTTGTAGACCAGATAACCGAAGTACTTTTGCCATCTCTTTCGGAGAACGGTTATCATGTGGAAGAAATTGCTCTAATTCTGATTGATTATTAGTATAACCTCCTGGTTGAGTTTTAGATCCAGCACTAATGTTATTCACCACAATTGGAATTGTGTGATCACGGAAGTATGGTGATTCTCTGGTTGATAGGGAGATCTCAACTTCTGGTACTAAAAGACGAAATGCGCACATAACTTGAAGAAGCTCAGCTTCACCCATTGTAGATGAAGAGTCTAAGACGCTACCAGTAAAGGGTCGTAATCGAGGAAATGATAAAGAGTAACGGCTTTTCCAGTAAGTTTTACGAAGATAGAGCAAGTGTTTAGCTAGTATATAACAATCTGTTCGCCAATCATCTGACAACCCTATTAGTATTCCTAAACCTATCTTATCTACCCCAGAACGAGCTAGACGATCTGGAGTTTCTAGTCGCCATAAAAAATCTTGTTTTTTACCGTAGAGGTGATGATGACTATAAGTTTGTGTATGGTATGTTTCTTGATATACTAAAACACCATCTAAACCAAGCGCTATCAACTCTTCGTAATCTTCTTGCAGCATTGGTTGAACTTCCATTATCAAAGAACTGCAATATTTTCTAATTAATGGCACATAACGCCGAAAGTACTCTATACCTACTTTAGCTTGGTGTTCACCTGTAACCAGTAGAAGATGATTAATTCCTTGAGCATGAATAGCTTCGCATTCTCTAATGATTTCCTGTCTACCAAGAATTTTGCGCCGTATGCGATTTTTCATTGAAAATCCACAATAAGTACAATCATTAGAACAAAGATTAGATAAATACAGTGGTAAATAAAAAGTGACAGTATTTCCAAAACGCTGTCTAGTAATTGTGTAAGCTCGTTGGGCGATAGATTCTAAATAATGAACACCTGTTGGTGATAATAGCGCCATCATTTCCTGTAAGCCAAGATTTTCCAGCATTAGCGCTCGTTCTACATCTTGTACAGTTTGCTTGTGTATACGTGAACTGATTACATCCCATTGTATTTCTTTTAGCTTTTTAGAAAAGGTCTCCATTACATCGTCCTCCCGATGTTGACAGAGAACTCAAAAAACTGGTTAGTGGACTTGTAGGTCTCGCCTGGAAATAGCGTGACGCTAAACCTGCTTTTCTAGATAACTCACCAGCTTCTGTCGCTAATCGAAAAGCATTAGCCATGGCAACAGGATCTCTTGATACGGCAATTGCAGTATTTACAAGAATTGCATCTGCGCCTAATTCCAGAGCCTCTAATGCTTGACTTGGGCTACCAATGCCAGCATCAATTATAACTGGTACTTGAGCTTGCTCAATAATAATTTGTAAGAAATCACGGGTCTTTAGACCTTGATTAGATCCTATCGGTGACCCTAGAGGCATTACTGCTGAACAACCTACCTCAGTAAGATGTCGGCATAAAACGGGATCAGCACTGCAATAAGGTAAAACTATAAACCCCTCTTTTACCAGTCGCTCTGCCGCTTTTAGAGTCTCTATTGGATCAGGTAATAGATACTGAATGTCTGGATGAATTTCAAGTTTAATCCAGTTTGTCTGTAATGCCTCTCGTGCTACTCTAGCTGCAAATAAGGCTTCTTCAGCAGTTTTTACACCTGATGTATTTGGTAGTAAGCGGACGCCAGCTTTTAGAAGTCCTTGTAGTAAAGCATCATTACTATTATCATGTATATCTACTCGACGCATAGCTAAGGTAACTAGTTCGCTTCCTGATACAGAAATAGCCTCTAGCATTAATTCGGTGCTACTAAATTTACCTGTTCCGGTGAATAATCGAGATCGAAATGAAATACCAGCAATAGTGAGCATAACTCAACCTCCAGCGATCGCTTGGAACAAAAGAATATCATCACCGTCTTTTATTTGATAATCCGGCCAATTTTGTTTTGGAATCACAGTTTGATTTAGTGCGAGTGCCATTCCAGCGCTACTCTTATAAAATTGGCTCGAGAGAAACTCTGTGATGGAAAGCGAATTTTGAAGCTCCAGAGAATGGTTGTTAAAGGTAATCTTGATCACATTGGTCTCCTTGAGTATCGGAAAACTAGTATAGTGTTTGTGTTTTAACTCACTGAGCATATTTGGCAATGAGTATTCCGACTAAGACGCAAGGTTCGCCATTTTAATAACACTCCATCAAAGAGATGTAGTTTTCCGGTAGATGACGTTGATATACCACATAGAAGTTTGATAGCCTCTAATGCCTGTAAACTACCCATTACCCCTACTAATGGACCTAGTACTCCGGAATTACGACAATTATATTGTTTTTCTTGTTTTGATGGAAACAAACAAGCATAACAACCGTACTTCCAAGGAGGAGAAATGACTAATATCTGACCATTAAAACCTATTGCGCTGGCACTAATTAATGGCTTATTAAACTGGATACAGGCAGCATTAATAGCATGACGGGTCATCATGTTATCACTACAGTCCAGAACTAAATCTGCGTCTGAAACTGATTGCTTTAGCCATGTCCCCTCTAACTTATGTGGTAACGATATATAGAGAAGATTAGGGTTAAGCGCAGTTAGGCTTTGCGTTGCTATCTCTGCTTTTAACTGACCGATTTCGCTTGTTTTATAGAGAATTTGACGCTGTAAATTAGAAATCTGTAACAGATCATAATCAGCTAAAATTAATGTACCTACACCAGCCGCTGCTAAATATAAAGCCGCTGGTGAACCTAATCCTCCAAGGCCACATAATAAAACCGTGGCATACTTCAGTTTTTCTTGTCCTTCAGTGTTCACCTCACCTAATAATAATTGCCTGCTATAGCGTAAAAAATCCTGATCGTTAAGCATGAGCCCTCTGAAATTGCCAATAAAGTATAATATTTTAGATATCGTTTTGCATTATTTGTCCATCTCTCATAACATTTTACTTCACTTTTTAGAATAAGGATCTATTATTACAGGTGCCTTATTAATGCTATAAAACCTTACAGATCAGCTGATACCTTATTCGTTATGTAAAAAATATAACTATAGGTAAAGCTGTTAAGACTCTTGATCAATGCTCGTATTAAGATGATTTTTATTATAGATGCCAATATATAAGGTAATCTATCGCTTTAGATAGCAAGAATTATTTAGTATATTGTCTATGACTATTAGGATTTTAATGTGAACCTGTTTTTAAATATTATATTAATATATCGGAGATCTCTATATCTAAATTGGTTAGTTATTGAGTATGTCGCAGCAGACAATATGACTATAAAAATATAAAGAAATAAACTTTTGAGGTCCTTTATATATTATATAATATATAAAGGCATGAATCATTATATATTAAGGCATGCGCTAATATTGCATAATGTCAATTCATATTATAATAATGTGGAATATCATGAACTGAATAAATGAATATTTCTCATATCATGCTAATAATATCACTTCCTTGATATAGAATATTAAATAATATAAAAATCTCTTTTATGTCTCTGTATTAGTGCATTATGCAACGTATAGAAATAGATAGATTTTTGTATATAAAACATTTAGGAGTTATGTAATTCTATTATTCTAAATGTGATAATATCACTTCTATATTAACTAGCTTAAAAAATTTAATTATTTAACATCATTAATTCATATAGTCACGGATCTCTTGGGAGATACTCATAGAGCAAAACTTTGGACCGCACATAGAACAGAAGTGCGCGCTTTTACCAGATTCTTTTGGAAGTGTTTCATCATGATAGGCACGTGCAGTAATAGGATCTATCGCTAAATTAAATTGATCCTCCCAACGAAACTCAAAGCGTGCTTTTGACATGGCATTATCACGAATTTGTGCACCAGCGTGCCCTTTAGCGAGATCAGCCGCATGAGCAGCAATCTTATAGGTAATAAGTCCTTGTTTAACATCTTCTTTATTTGGTAAGCCAAGATGTTCTTTTGGAGTTACATAACATAACATGGCACAACCAAACCAGCCAATTATCGCAGCACCAATACCAGAAGTAAAGTGATCGTAGCCTGGAGCAATATCAGTAGTTAAAGGACCTAAGGTATAAAATGGTGCGTCATGGCAATGATCAATTTGTTCGGTTATATTTTTTTGAATCATATTCATTGGGACATGACCTGGACCTTCAATCATAACCTGCACATCATATTCCCAGGCAATTTTAGTTAACTCCCCCAAGGTATAAAGCTCAGCAAATTGCGCTTTATCATTGGCATCGTGTACTGAACCAGGACGTAAACCATCCCCCAGAGAAAGCGATACATCATAAGATGCACATAATTCGCAAATATCTCGAAAGTGTTTATAAAGAAAATTCTCTTGATTATGTGTCAGGCACCATTTAGCCATAATTGATCCACCTCGCGAAACGATACCAGTTAAACGCTGAGCGGTCAGGGGAATGTATCGCAAGAGAACACCAGCGTGAATAGTAAAGTAATCTACTCCTTGTTGTGCTTGCTCTAGCAATGTATTACGAAATATCTCCCAGCTCAAGTTTTCTGCTATGCCATGGACTTTTTCTAATGCCTGATAAATAGGTACAGTGCCAATAGGAACCGGACTATTTCTTAGAATCCATTCACGAGTTTGATGAATGTAACGACCTGTAGATAAATCCATAACAGTATCGGCTCCCCAGCGAGTAGCCCATACTAATTTTTCTACTTCCTCCTCAATCGAGGAAGTTAACGCAGAATTACCAATATTAGCATTGATTTTCACTAAAAAGTTACGACCGATAATCATCGGCTCTAACTCAGGGTGATTAATATTTGCAGGGATAATAGCGCGTCCAGCCGACACTTCTCTGCGAATAAATTCTGCAGTAATATTTTTAGGTATTGCTGAGCCAGAAGGTTTTTCAGGATGTTGTAATGTTAGAGGATCACCGTTCATTTGGCTATTCGACATGTTCTCACGTAATGCGATAAATTCCATTTCAGGAGTAATTAATCCCGCACGGGCATAATGTAACTGAGTAACACGACGGTATTTTTTTGCACGACGAGGATGATGCAACGTTGTAAAGCGCATATTTTTCATTTCTAACATGTCATCTTGCGCTTTTCTCTCACTCGAAGTCAGTTCAGTGACATATTCACTGTCTTGACGATTATCAATCCAATTCGAGCGCAGCCGATGAATACCAGAACTTAGATCTATGGCTATTTCTGGATCTCCATAAGGACCAGAGGTATCATATACTAGAACTGGTGCGTTCTCTTCGTAGGTGATATTCTTATCTTTTCCTCGGATCGGACTAGGACTGAGGTGTATTTCACGCATAGGTACTCGTACGTTGCTTGAGCAAGCACTTTTTAGATAAACTCTCGTAGAATTAGGGAAAGTGCTACTTGTTATAGATTCTATGAAAGTTTTCGCTTTCTTACGGTTTTCACGACGCGAGCTAAAATTTTGTGATGATAACATCATCAGTTCCTCAAAAAAAATTATAGGAAGTGCTTCTTATATATAAAGTAAAATTATCTCATATTAGATATAATTAGATTTATTGATCACGTGAGCATACTCTCCATCTTTTATTCTTTTTATGACATCAATATTATGTTAGTTTTTATATCTTCTTCAAAATTTCTGTGATAAGAGTAAGTGGTGACTGAGAATAAAAAGGTTATCTATATGTAAAAAATTTAATGTTAGAGGTCAATACTTTAGATTCTGTATACTTAGTGATATAAAAATTTTACACAAAATAAGTAATATCTTCTTGTTGACATTGATATGCATACCTACGTATTACACTGAAATTAATTTAATATAATGCAATTATATTTGGTATAGTGCAATGATGTTATAAAATAGTAAATTTTATTTTGATGGAAAATGTTCTTAATTGTATGTTATACTTTAAATTATTTTTAAATTTTTATTTAGAAAAATATTTCTTGAGAGTTTCATTATTATTCGGGGTTTTTTTAAATTATTTTATGATCAAGTAGAGATTATGAATTATGTGTCAATCAATAATACAAATATTTTTAGATTTTATCAGTTTAATGTATTAAGGCTGATAAAGAGTTTTTAAAAAACACCACTGTTATTGTATACTGTACTCAGCATTTAAGATAAATTATTCTTAATATTATTTTATTTGCAGAAAGATAATTTATACCTTTAAATTAATAATTTAGAGTCTTTCTGTTAATATTCTGTTTTTTGATGGGATTTTTTTGACATCACTAAAAGTGTTTTGTAGATTATTGATATTTGGAAATAAATATTTATAGTATATAATAAATAAATATAAATTTTAATCCAGATGTGGAATATATGTTTTTATTGCTTTTGCGCTATATATAATCTCAGTGTGATGTTTTTTTTGTTAAAAGGTAAGTCCAATTACTCTGAAAATCTTGAGAATAAATTGTGCAGAAAGATATAAAATCTTTCTTTATGAGATACTTTATATCTCGATCTGAATAAAAATCTATTGACAAAACCTAAATCACTGATTTAGATCAAGTAGAGTGTAACCAAAACATAATTGTTAGTTAAGGCTAATAAATAAAAATAAATTTTACTTTATCTATTGAGCGTCAAATATTTATCAGCTTATACTATCGAAGGTAAATCTATAGTTTTTTTGCGTTTTTTGGAAACAAGTCGTTTAATTATTTATCTGGATAGAAGTTTAATTGCTAATAACATATTTTTATTGCCACATTGATAAAAAAATATTATTTTGCTATAAATAAACAATTATTATAATATGATTATATAAATTTATATTGTTATTGTATGTAAATAATTTAATTTAATTTGATGGTATTTAGAAAAAATATTTTATATGTAGACATAGTGATGCATAATAACAAACAAAATCAATCCTGTATCTTAATGTAAGTGATTGAATAAATTATGTATCTGATGTTTTATGTTTTAATGAAAAAATTTTTGAATATTTTTTTAAATAACCTATTAATAACAAGAGGCTTTAGATTTTATTTTCTGCGGTTTAAGTTTGTTACTTACATGGACAATATTAACTTAGGTGTCCACAGATCTCTTGCAGGCTAACTACTAAAGCACTAATATAAAATATAATATAGTAAAATTATATTTTTCCCGTAGATAATCTAGAGAAAATTATTTTTAATATAAACATATGATTTATCGGATGATTTACGTTATAATTATAAAAATAGGTTTTAATAGGTTAATTTTAAATAGATTATCTGTCTTTCTGTATCAGCACGATAAATTAATGATCTATGTTGAGTCAAAAGAAAGAAAAGAAATTTTAGCTTAATGTATTAAAACAAGAAAAAGAATTATATAGTTTATTATTTTGTAGCTAAAACATATATAATTGGCATAAAATTACGTTAATATATATTTTAAATATAATTTAGTGGCTATCCAGGAAGTTACTCTGAGAAAATAAGCCACCAAGATGAGAAAAAATCATGTTATCACCATGAAAATTAAAATCTTTACCAGAAATATACTGGATTAGTTGAATAAATAAAAATTTTGGGTGACTATATAGTAGTTTCCTTCATAATATTTAATTAATGCTTAATACAGTCACAGCGATAGAACAGCTCGCTGATCCGCTTTTAAACTAAATTCTGCCAAAATAGAAAGTTTGTCATTAACCATATGATAGAGTTTCAACTAGTTTATGAAGACTATACGGATAAATTCTGCTGTACAGGACGCTTCCCTATAGTGAGCAGGTGCCGGGAGAAAGAGAAATAAAATTCTCATTTTCCCAAACGCAAAGAACCTGGATAGGGTGATCTCGGCAGACTTCACTATCAGGGCTTTACGAGTCGTTCAAGAACGTATTCAAGAAGGATACTGGCCGAATGAACGCTAGCAATCAAGTGTTTAATCACACTTCCACTATTAGTTCTGCCATAAGTGCAGGGAGTGGTGGATAATTTAAGTTTCTTTACTGCCTCTCAGGCTAAACCTCGGATGTCCAAAGCGCATTGTTATGTTAACAATCCATATCCATGTTATCGTCCACCAAAAGAAAATGTAAAGCCTCCTCGCATAATTTGTGCGATACGCAAGGCAGCTCGTACGAACGCTCCTTCAAAACACCCAATTTGGCGGGTAGCGCCTCGTTATCATCCTATTACTCACTCAGTACTGAATAATCAGCGGGCGATGAATTCGCATCGTGCCCGTGCAATTGATGCTATCATTGAATGTTTAGCAGCGCATGTAAATATTGTGACTGGAAAGGTTCATATGTCTTTAGCGCAAATTTCTGATGCATGTGGTTTAACGACTTATAACACAGCGGGTAAACCATGCTACAGCCGTACAAGTCGTGCTATTAATGAGCATCTTGAGGCTATTGGCGCTATTTTTTGTGACCGCATATGGGACAAGACGACTGGCTCTTATATTCCAAATATGATATGGGTTACTAAATTATTTTTTGTTTTAATTGATTATGAGTATGGTAAATACCTATCTGCACAAAAACAGCAATTGTCCTGGGAGAATCAAAAGTTACGAAAAGTAGGAGAAGGACCGATTACCCTAACTGAAGCACGTCGCCGGGCTAAGACAGAGCATATTCGAAGAGCGTTTGAGTTTCGAACTCAGAAATTAGCATGGGGTAAGCAATATCGCCGCGCTAAAAAACTTGAAGCCATGGACGAGAGGAAAGCTAGAGGGAGTATTCTTAAAGATCTAGTAAAAATTTACCGAGTAGAAGAGCTTGGTGCAATGGGGTATATCGAGTTAAACCGGATGATTACATATCGCTATCATGCAATGTGCAAGCTTGCGAGTAACACCCCAGGGACTGGATAATCTATAAATGTAAAAAATTTATACGCTAAATGCGTAGGGTTTTTTTTGCCCTTAATCATGCCACTGTTAAATTTTTAATCTATTTTTTTTAATTTTTTTTCTTTTCACACTAAATAGGTTTAAAGACCATTTTTTTATAGAAGAATTTTGACTTATCCACATATTAATGCAAATGGGTTTTTTAGTTAAATGCATTCTAAGAAATAGATGCAAATATACTGTAATAAAAAAATACAGAAAAAGAATTAATACAAGAAAGAAAATTGTGCATAACTCTATCTTCAAAATAGAACTCTATTTTGATTAATAAAAAGATACATATGTATCTTTTTATTAATAGATAAATGTCATAAAGGGAAGTAAATTTTATTAAGAAGGGTTTAAAATTTTTTGATTTAACAACTAGCAATCCTGTTTCTTTAAAAGAATTTATCTAT